>NZ_CP018094.1 GCF_001885235.1 Francisella hispaniensis FSC454 | reverse complement strand
TTTTACTTAGCCTTTTATAAATTAGATTTATCTTCACAGTTGTTAATGGATGGAATAATAAGTTTTGTAAATTCATCTATAACTTTATTTAGAGCTTCTGGAGATTCTTTTGCTATAAATTCTAATTCAAAATCTATAATATCTGTTGGCCTACGCTTTGACTTTGTAGAATCTACGTCTTTTGGTCCTATTGATACATCAAAAGAACCAAAAGAAGTTCCTTGTTCAAGATTTTTATCTTTAATCTCTTTT
Source organism: Francisella hispaniensis FSC454 (assembly GCF_001885235.1). Classification (NCBI taxonomy): domain Bacteria; kingdom Pseudomonadati; phylum Pseudomonadota; class Gammaproteobacteria; order Thiotrichales; family Francisellaceae; genus Francisella; species Francisella hispaniensis. The sequence goes on along the minus strand of NZ_CP018094.1, from coordinate 15,785 downwards.
AAGAACTCTGATTGAAACTTCATTGACATACTTACTTTCATCTTATTTAAAGTAATATTAGCTGGTGAATACAAAGATACTAAAGGTACTTGTATAGAATAGTCATCAGTTAAATTAACATTAACCATTTTTGCTTTAAGACTTCCATCTTCTTGTTCATCGAAAAATCTTGATAAAGTATTGAGATGATGTCTAGCGATTAATTTATTAACTGAAAGAGCTGAATTCTGTAATCCTCTCATAATATCAGATAATTTTTGAGCTGTTAAAGGTTTATTTTCTTTTTTTTTGAAAATCGCCATATTCTTTAAAAACAAGATTATCTATGTTACAGATTATTCGTGAATAATATTTATATAAAATCTCTTTTATGTAAATCTACTGTAACTATAAAATCTGTTAGTATGTTTGTGAGATTTTATATCTATTTAATCTCATACCGAGTTAAAAGTATTATAAATTAAAGGTTTATTAGCATTTTTAGGTTAAAATAAGCGAAAAATCTTTAAATTCTGACAAGAATTATAAATCTTACCTACCCATTATTTGTGACATTTATTAGGTTCCATGAACAAAAAATTATCTTAGCCAAATAAGAGTACTTGTCAAAGCAATAAATCCCAAAAATGCAGAGCAAGTCTTATCAAATCTAGAGAAAATTCTTCTAAAATGCTTAATTTTAGAGAAAAAGTTCTCAATTAAGTGTCTTTCTTTGTAAATATGCCAATCAATATTATGCTTTTTTGTGTAATTTTATTTGGCTGGGATAACAACAGTGTTTCCATTTTCAGCTAAGATTTTTATATTTTCTTCAGAAAAATAAGCTTTATCAGCTAAAATATGAGCATTTTTATGCCGTCTAAAAGCTCTAAAGAGGAACAATGTCATGTACATTACCAGCTGTAAGCATAAATTTCACAGGATTTCCTAGAGCATCAGTCAAGGTATGTATCTTAGTTGAAAGTCCACCAACACTTCTGCCTAAGGCATGAATTTCATTACCATTTATTTCATATCCACATGCACAAGCATGAGATTTTACTGATAATGAATCAATCATAAATTGTTGAGAGTCAACCTCTGAAACATAAGTCATTAAATCACACCATACACCTTTGTCAGCCCAGTATTTATAACGCTTATGCAATGCTCTGCTACAGTCATATTCTTTATGAAGGTATTTCCATTGAGCACCTGTTTTGAGAATGTAAAAGACGGCTTCTATAAATCTTCTAAGTTTAAAAACATTTTTTGTATGTAGACCTTTTTGAGATTTTAAAAATTTTAAAATAGTTGACCAATTTGTTTCTGATATATAATATTCCATATAGTTAAGTGTGTTTTTTTCGCAAAAAATATTTAAATATACTTAATAACTTTTTTCAAAAAATTTTGGTAATTAGTACTTAAATGATTATTTTTATCCTTCAGTTGGTATATGTCTTTTGCAATCAATTTTAATACTTAAAATTAATTAGATCTAGAATAACTTCTAAAACACGTAGATTATAATTAAAAAATAATTAATAATTATTATAAATAGCATTAAAAGACTTTTTATTAGATTCCTTTTTGATAGCTTAGTATTTATGTGAACCAAGTTATTATAGGTAAATTGTGATAGCTTACAATAGTAGGATTCTTATTGGTCTAAGAGATTTTGTTCTAGAAGAGGAGCTTAAAATGCTTTTTATAGAAGATGAATATCAGTGTGACTTTGTAGAAACTGCTAATCATATGATTGATAAGGTTTGTAGTAAATATAACCTAATTATATTAGATAGTAGTTTAGAAAGTAATTCAGATCAACTAGAACAACTATCATTATTAGATATAACAAAAATAATAAGAACTGATTATAATATACCTATAATTATTCTAAGCAATACTAACAAAGACCTAGATAAGATAGCCGCTCTTCAGGTTGGGGCCGATGATTATTTTACAAAACCTTTAAATTATATGGAGGTTTTTCTTAAATCTAAGAATATTATTAAGAGAGTAGTTACTATAACTGAAAATCCTTTAAAGTTATATAAGTTTTCTAATTGGCTTCTAAATTGTAATAAAATGATATTAGAAAATATTAATTCAGGTGAAATTGTTAATTTAACTACACATTTATATAAAATCTTAATTTGTTTTATAGAAAATAGAGGAATGATTTTAACAAGAGAATTGTTAATGGAAAAGATTAATCCGGATAAATATGATATATATGATCGTAGCATTGATGTTCAAATAGGCAGATTAAGAAAGATTCTAGAATTTGACATTAGGAATCCTCAGATTATAAAAACCAAAAGAGGAGCTGGTTATATGTTTGATTCAAATATTCAAAAGATATAAATTTAAAAATATACAATAAATCCAATTGAATAATCTCAAAATCAAAGTAACTTTACTTTCAGATAAGAATTTCAAGAGCATAAATGACCAAATTATCAAAATATAATATATATTGAATAATAATTTACAGTTACATATTAGTGTGTTTAAAGTTGTAATTTAGACATATTTGTAGTGAATAATTTCTCCATGATCTTTTTGATCATATTCAGTTAATCTTTAAAGTTAAAATAAGGAGAAAATAATGGCTTTAGATGGACTTATTAAAACCCCAGAAGTTGATAAAAGTTTAATTGGTAGCGTTCTAGGTGCAGTAAATATGGATCAGCTAGTAGCAGGTCCTTTAAAAGCAATGGTATCAGCTCAAGTTGATGCATCAAAGAGTTATATTGATTTTTTAACAACAGTATGTATTAAAGATGGTAAAGCTGTTGCTGTTGATTTTACATATGAAGAAACTCTTTTAGATTCACAAGGACTACCTATATATAAAAAGAATGATCAAGGTTATTTGAATAATAAAAATGAGATTTTTTACTAGTTGAACAAGGTAATAAAGAAGAAGCAACTCTAAAATTAGAAGGTGCTCAAAAAATTTTTGATGCTGCTAAAGAAGAGCTTAATTCCGCAGATGATGATAACAGATCTATAGCTCAGGAGCAATTTGATAAGGCAGTAGCAGAGCTTAGAGAAGCAAAAAAAGAGTTTGAGTCTTCTAATGTAATAGTTTATAAAAAGCAAGTGATAACACTGTAGTCACAGCTGCAGAGCTACCAGACATTTTAGCAGAATATGGTGTAGCAAAGACAGTTTATAGAACTATTAAAGTTCCTTTAATGACAATGATTACACATCCTTCTATTGCTATTGAAGAAGGTAACATTACATTTGATATGTCTATTACACAAATGGCCGAAGATAACTCAAGTAATGAGTTAAATGCTGGAAACAGAATATGGGAATAAAACATGGTCCATTCACTATGGGCGTAAAAGCTAAAATATCTCATAAATCTGAACAAACTCGAAAAACGGATACAACAGCTAAATACCATGTTGACGTTAAAGTAAAGAGACAAGATCCTCCTGAAGCATTAAACAAAGTACTAGATTTAATGATGAATGGTATTAATCCTATTCGTGTCGCTGAACCTAAATAAATATAATAACTAAATAAGTAATTATAAATATTTAGATATGAAATAATTCTTCAACTGAGATTTAAGAACAATACAAATTAATAGAATTATATTGTTTACATAATAATTAGATTATTTTGTGAGGTTCATAGACATGGTTTCAACTTTCTCATTGCTAATTCAACAGTATATACAGGAACCTGTTTATGCTCTTTTTTGGGTTAGTATAAATCATTAACCTCATCCCATAAAAGAGCTTTATCTTTAAGCTAATTTACTATATCTGTAAGAGATCCATGAGGTCTATGCCAATTATAAAATATTTACCATTCAGATAGAGAATCTTTCTCTCTACTTTACCATTTAAGTGAGGATAACCTGGCTTTATTTGGCTTAAATTTAATACCATATGACATCAATTTTTTTGTACATCGATAGCAAAAAACTCTCTACCTCTATCATTTTGAATTATTTGAATAGCAAATAGAAATTCTTCACATAATATCAATAAAATCTAAAGTATTTTTGGCTGTTGCTATTGTATAATATCAAATGAAATATCTCTCTCATCTATAATTTTGAGGTTTTCTAAATTCCACCTAAAAATCATTATCCATCAATGAATATATATAATATATGTATTATATATTTTAAGAAACTAAGTCAATTGTATAGTTAAAATAAGTTATTGAAATAGTATAACATTATGAGACAATCGTTACATAACTCAAATAAATTACATATATTATGCAAGTTATTTGAGTTATGTAATTAAATGAAGGAGATGATATGATACTTTTAGTTGGCGGTCAAAAGGTGGTGCTGGTAAGACAACAATAGCAACTAATATTGCTTGCTACTTAAAACATTTAGGCAAAAATGTTATATTGATAGATTCTGACAAACAAAATTCTACTACGTCATGGGTCCAATACAGATTAGAAAGTGATGAAGAAACTATTAAACATTCCTCTGCTTAAAGTAGCTGATAATATTTCTCAAGCCATAAAAAGACCTTAAAAAAAGTACGACTATATAATAATAGATTGTGCTGGTAGAGATTCAAAAGAACAACGGACTGGTATGCTAGTAGCCGATTGCTTATTAATTCCTGTAAGACCTTCTCAATACGATTTAGATACTCTTGAAAATCAAGCAGAGATCGTAGAAACTGCTAAAACGATAAATGAGAACTTAAAAACATTTGTTATAGTTCTCAATGTGTCCTACACACCACTTGATTGATGAGAGAATACAAGCTGAAAATATCTAAAAGAGTTTCCTGAATTTTATTTATTAGAATCCACACTAGTAATCGTAAGGTATATAGAGATACTGTATACTTAGGCAAAGGTGTTAGAAGTAAACAACGATAAAGCAGCTAAAGAAATTAAAAAAAGTGGTAGAAGAAATTATAGTTTTAAGTAAGTTACAAAGCATACATAACTTACTTAAAATATTAAGTTATATAAGCTATTTAAAGGAAATAATATGAAACTAAAACAGACAAAATAAAAGCTAGCATAGAGGAATTTATTAATTCAGTAGATAGTGATCACGTTCTGCCAATGATAATCACTTCAGAAGAAAAAAAGAAATATAAACGTGTTTACATTTTCTTTAGATGAAGAAACAAAAGCAATTAATAGAAACTCTATCTCCATCAAAAGCACAATAAGTAAAACATCCAATTCCGACATTTGTCAAAATAGCAACTCGCTATTTAAGCAGCTTAGACAGTGATCAGTTTGAAGAGATTGTTGCTAAATTTAAATAAAATACATTATCAAATAAGTTGCGTAAATTATTTAAGTCAAATAACTTAAAATAAATATTTAAAAGAATAAAAATGGACTAAAAAAGAAATTATAAAGAGAATTTGTTGCATTAGCAATTGTCGTAATAATTTGCTACATTATGACAAAGTGTAATGTTGTAGAAAATATAGTTAAACTTGTATTTGAGACAAGTAATGAATGCCTAGATAAGCTGAATTTCTTTCAATATTAAAGGCAATGAAAGCAAATGGCTACTATCAAAGACTAGCTCAATTAATTCAGTAATTTTTTTATTAAACATTTTAGATAAATAGTGTTCGAGCGATAGTAAATCTGTAGTGCATTCATATATAATACAAATATTAGAATATATTGAAATATAAAATACTTATATTAATCAGAATATCCACATAATTATACTTGGCAGTTTCACAAAATTTTGTTCTGATAAAAATATTAAGAATTCAGACATAATTATTGAAAGTACACTATTTTTGTAGATATCAAAATATTGACTAGTAATATTAATCAAAATATCAAGATAATGTATAAATCAGAAATAATTCAATATAATTCTAAAATATCTAATAAATATAATTGAATAATATCAGATTAAAATAAGTCTCTTTAGAATAAGAAAAATAAATTTCTGATGTTACTATAAAATAGATTTGATATCCTCAATCTCAAATTTGTAATAGCATTATCATATCAGTAACAGTTTATTCATATTTTATTATTAAAATATTGGATATGATTGAATACATAACAAAAGTTATGAAAAACTATATTAATTATTTTATGTCTTATAACCTCAAGTTGCGGTAGTCTTATCCCTGGTGGAATTGGTGGAGAATCAAATTTTAAATTTTGATGCTAGCACAAGTCAGTTGCAAGCTCAAGCAGGATTAAGTTTTGCTAGGAATAACGCAAACACTAGTAATTATAGAAATTCTAATATCAAAAGTAAAGATGATACTTATAATAATGATACATATCAGACATAATAATAAAAGAAATACTTTAAATATAGCAGATAATGTACTTGATATTAATTCTAATATAAGTGAAACAACATCTCTTACCAAAAATAATAATAGAGAAGTTACTTATAGTGCTGAATCTATAATATTTAATTGTACAGAAAGTATTATAGACAAGTTATCCAAAATTATAAATAATGGATTTCAACTTATATTAATGATGATCTCTTACTCTATAGAAGTTTCTAAAAGGCGACAAAAAGGCTAATAAATAAGATACGTAAATTAAAAGATAGTTAGAGCAAGTTTTGGAATTTATCAAAATATTATGTTATCTTAGATAGGACTTTTGCAAGTAGACATCTTTATAAGTTTTAGCAAAAGCAGTTTTATAATACCACTTTATTTAGCTGACTATCTATAAATTTATACTCTTGAAATTTTAACTTAAATAATTTTATAAATATAAAATCAACCATTTTAGAATAGGAATCAAAAATTCGACGAATGAACTTTCTTAGAAAATTCCTTTTGCTGCGAAGCATTTAATATAGAACATACATCTTTATAGTCTCCTAAATTATGGATTAATTTGACTAATTCTAAATATGTACTTTCTGTATATATATAATTATGAGGAAATATAAACAATCAAAGATGGTAAAAATCATTAATACTAGTTAAACTTACAAACCTGTGTTTAACTCTTTGAACAAATTCGTTTTATGATGGCTTCTAGTATGATATAAATGTCCTTAAAATTAAATAAATTATTTGACATATAAACAAGCTTTTGTTTCACCTTGTGAAAATAAAGACTTTTGTGGTGACTAGATAAACTGTTATACATAACATCAAAATCAATTATATTTGTTGTTTCTTCTACTATTTTATCTATTGAGGCAAGAAAATAATCATTTTATCATCTGAAAAAGTTTTCTGTATATTTTAAAAACAAAAGTAGCATTATAATCAACTAATTTTCCTTTGACAAATCGAAAAACTGATTTATGATCATCATTAATTTTAGTATATATTTCTATAAAATCTGAAGGTTTTTATTAAGTTCAAGTAAGATTTTACTTTTGGAAATATAAGTTATTATATGTTACTAATGTATTATATAAAATACGAAATCCTTTATTGATTTCGTTATTTTTAACGAGATCTATGATAACTTCTTCATCATTCATATAATTAAGGAATGATGTTTTAATACACTTATCACTTTTATAAAAGTAGCTTAATGATTTATAAATTTCTTTCATATATGTCCTTTTGAAAAAATTTATTAATTAACATAATTATTAGTTAGTAACAATTTTATAGATTTTGTTTTATTTTTCATGAATAGGATTTGAATTTATATTATATGACAATAAATTTTATCAGATTTAATATAGAAACCATACATATATTTAACAATTTTTATTAAATTCAAGGTAAAAATTATTTTTATTTAATGTTTAATTTTATACAAGTTTCATATATTAGTAGTAAAAGTTAAATTACAGTTATTTAGAGATTAAATATAAAAGTTAAAATAAATCATATAAAGAAAGAAATTTGATTAAGAACTTTTTCTCTAAGATTAAGTATTTTAGAAGGATTTTCTATAGATTTAAAATAATACTTCGCTCTGCTTTTCTTGGTTTTGTAAGATTAGCTAGTATTTTTATTTGGCTTAAATAATTTTTTGTTTATGGGACCTAGTTACAAGTGAATATTTATTTTTGATACACAGTAAAAAATTTATTTAATTGTAAAAAATCACTTATATAACCTCAGTTCGGAATTAAAAGTATTGTAAACTAAAGGTTCGAGAATATTTTTAGGTTAAAATAAGCGAAAAACCGTTAAAAAACCACTAATAATGATAGATCAGCTTATCTTAACCTTTTGTCGTATAGACGACTTTTGTATTATTTATCATAAAAAATTACAAAGCAAGTCAATTAATTACAAAAAGAAAAAAGTAGGAAGCAAGCCAAATTTAACTTTAAGTGAAATAATGACTATTTTGATCATGTATCAAGCTGTTAGATATAAAGATTTTAAAACTTACTATGTTGAGTTTATAAAAATTTACTGGAAACATTACTTTCCTACAGCTCCATCTTATAACCGTTTTGTAGAATTAATAGATATAGCAATGTCACCGTTAATAGCATTTATATCAAGCAACCGTGGCAAATATACAGTATAGATGCTACTAAATTACCTGTTTGTCATAATTTAAGAGAGTCAAGACACAAGGTGTTTAAGGGTTTAGCAGCTAAAGGTAAGACTAGTACTAGATGGTTCTTTGGTTTCAAGCTTCATTTACTGACTAACCATATTGGTGAAATTGTTAGTACCAATATTAGCCCAGGAAATAAAGATGATAGGAGTTTCTTGACTAAATTATGTCATGGACTTAAAGGATTAGTATTTGGTGATAGAGGTTATATTTCTAAAGACAAAGCTCAACTACTTGAGCAACAAGGCTTAAAGTTTATAACCACTTTAAAAAAAGAATATGAAAAAAGTTCCTAGATCTAGATTTGAAAAAACTATGTTAGCTAAAAGATCGATCATTGAGACTATTTTTGATTATCTCAAAAATAATCTAACTTTGTGGCATACAAGACATAGGTCCATAAACAATGCTTTTACTCATCTTATGGCTGTTTATTATTAACCCAATTAATTAATAATTATAAATATTTAGACATCAAATAATTATAGAACTGAGGTTAATATAAAGTAAGTACTATATGTAGGTTCTGTGCACAAAAATAAATATTCATCGTAACCAAAAAAGAGTACAAGCTAGTTTAATCATCCCTAAATATGCTGAAATAGTTTTATCAAACCTAGAGAATACTCTTCTAAAATGCTTAATTTTAGAGAAAAAGCTTTCTATCAAATGTCTTTCTTTGTATATTTGAATATCAAAAGCTATAGGGTTTATAGTATTTGATTCGCAGAGAATAACAGCTTTAGAGGATATATTTTGAATATGTTTCCTAATCTCATTAGAGTGATATGCTCTATCAGCAATAACTTTTGTATTATATACATTCTGTAGTAGGTCTGTAGCTACTTTACTATCATGTGCTTTACCTTCTGACAGTAATACTCCCAGCGGGTTGCCTAAAGCATTAGTCATAGTATGAATCTTGGTGGTTATTCCTCCAACTGATCTACCAATTGCTTGGCTATCATTCTTGCTATATCCCGTAGCACAGGCATGTGCTCTCGTTATGGTTGAATCAAGCATAACTTCTTGTAAATCTGGATCTTGAACTGATTTAAATAATTTAGAAAATATACCTTTATCACACCAATCTTTAAAACGTTTATGTATTGATCTATATTTACCATAATAAAATGGTAACATTCTCGATTGGCAGCCTGTACGTAATACATAAAAGATTGCTTCAATAAACAATCTTAAATTTGTCTTCATCATTGGTATGTATACCTTTTTGTGATTTTAAGAATGATAATATACTTGACCAAAATACTTCTTTTATATGATAATTCATTTGCTAAACCGTTGAATTTATTGTCTTACAACTTTTAAATAACAACGGTTTAGCTATTTTCAATCTAATTTAGATTTTTTGTGCACAGAACCTACTTATCTTCAAAAAAAGAAAAAAGTATTTCTTCTAATTCTTTTATTGTGTTTGAATAAGCTATTTTCTTACTAAAAAGTATAACATCATGAACTAATTTATCTTTACTATCAAATTTATTCAAATAATGCATATATTCATTAATAGAACATAAAATTTCTCTCCTAATATCATAAAAATCTCCTATCTCTAATATTTCTTGATAAATTTTATTATATTCTTTTTTTTCAAAATACATATATTACCTTTAATAATTAAATTAATATTTTTAAATTTAAATATAAATTTGTTACAGAACTATGTCTGCTAAGCTAATTTAATTATTAAATAAGAGTGTATAAAAACTAAAAGATAGCTATAATTTAGCGATTATTAAATATTTGTAACTAAAGCTCAACTTCTTTCTCTACGCTACATTATATTCTAATATTTACTATATTTACCATATTAGTAAGTGAGACTGTAAAATGTTCCCTGAATAGTTTCTTTAATGGAAGGTTTATATTTTAATACAAAATACAGATCATTATTATAGAGTTTTTAGAAATTATTAAATGTAAAAATATTTATAATATTAAATTTATATTCCCTAGTATTGGTACTAAATATATATTATCTTGATCTATAAGACTATTAATTAAGGTAAACTCTACTTCAACATTAAGATATTTAGTATACAAAATATTTTCTTTTATAGAGTCTATATTGGTAACTTCTATAAAATATCCTGTCATTTTCTATTAATCTTTACGACTTCTTTCATCTATAACTATATATATTACAAAAGTAATAATTGCTAACACTCCAGTTCCTACTAAGAAAAATCAAAATATGTTTCGTACCATTCTTTATAAAAAGAATATGGAATATAATTTATTAATATGAGAGCCATATATACAATAATAACATTTGTTAACCTTTTGAATTTATCCATTTTTATCACCTTTTACTCAAATTATGCTAACTTGCTAATTTTGTAAAATAATATTTTGAAAAATTTACTCTATTGATTTATATACTCCATTGGCGTATAATATCAAAATAGATAATTATTTACCCCTATCATGATAACAATAGCAGAGTTACCAACTTATATAAGAAAAATAGAAAAAAAGCTAAGTGAAGATGAGCAAGATGACTTAAAAAAATTCTTAGCAATTAATCCGTTGGCTGGAGATGTTATTGAGGGTACTGGTGGGCTTAGAAAACTAAGATGGTCTGTAGGTAATAAAGGTAAAAGTGGGGGAGTAAGAGTAATATATTATTTTTATAATGAGATATTACCTCTTTATCTAATAACCGCTTTTATGAAAAATGAAAAGGTTAATCTAACTAAAGCAGAAAGAAATGAATTAGCAAAACTAGTTGAAATATTAAAGAAAAGTGCGAGGTGATAGTATGAGTGCATTTAAAGATATTAAAGATGGTTTGTTAGAAGCTATCGAACATTCAAAAGGAAATAAAAAAGTAAACCCAAGACTTACTAAATTTGATGATATAGATATAAAAGCATTAAGACACAAATTAAATCTATCACAACAAGAGTTTGCTGAGAAATTTTATATAAGTCTTAGGACTTTACAAAACTGGGAACAAAAAATTAAATCTCCAACTGGAGCAAGTCTAGTACTTTTAAAAGTAATAGAAAAAAATCCTTTAGCTGTTGAACAAGCTTTACATAATTCGTATTAGATAACTTGTATTTGGATAGCTTGATATCAAAAATTAAAATTATTTTTAAACATCCCCTAAATAGTTTCTTTATAGGAATTTTTCTCTAGAAAACTAATCTCAAAGCTTTTAAATTTCTAAGTATAGTTTTATAGTCTCAATAATCTTTTTTGGGAAAGTTAGATTTTAAATAGGAGATATTATGAAAGATCTAAAAATTTGTAAAAATGAATACTGATTGTTTGTAAATATCTTTTCGTAGACTTTATGAGAAGGGTATTTGTATGGGATATATCTATGTCAAGAAAGAAGAATTTTTAGAAGCTTTGAGTAAAGTATAAATATCACCAATCACACAAAAAGAAAAAAGATACTTTTTTAGATGGTATCTTAGAATAGATAAAGGTGATTATCATGTTTAAACTTACAAAAGAACAATTATCAACAAAGTTGTGAAAATTAACACTTTCCATTAAACTATTATCTCTAGTTAATATTATTTCCTGCTTAGTTCCAATTTAATCAAATATGATATTTGTATATAATCATGAAAACCAGAAAAAAAGAAAAACAGACAAGCATTTTTATAAAATGCTCATTGTTTGTTTTTATATATTAAACTATTAAATATTAAGGATATACAAAACCTTTATATTTAAAGCTATACAGAGGATTAAATAAAAGAATTTGGTTAGATAATAAAAGAATTTGGTTAGATAATAAAAGAATTTGGTTAGATAATAAAAGAATTTGGTTAGATAATAAAAGAATTTGGTTAGATAATAAACTTAAATAAAATAAATAAAAAAAACTTTTATTTAAGTATGAAAAGGTGTCATATTAAAACATGAATGATAAAAGCTTTAATGATATAGTGTCAAAAACATTTTATTTAACTAGTCTCTTTGCTGATATTAAGTCAGAGCATAATTGGACAGCATATGAAATTAAAACTATTATGTTGTTTTTCTCCAAATTAGAAAAATATAGTGTATATTTGCCAGATAAAGATCTTGATAATCTTGAGTTAGAAAAATATATAGAGAAGACACCTAAATCATTCACTTTTAAAAAAGAAGATTTTATATTTATAACTGGTGTACGAAAAGAGCATTTATCTAGAGAAATAAATAAAATTAGAAAATCATTAATATCGAAAGCTATTCATATTCCACATCCTTTATATCCAGAAGACGAGAAGTCAGGTATATCTGTTACATGGTTTAATTTAATAGAATATAATAATTCAGCTGGAGAATTAAAGTTATATGCTAATCCAACAGCATTACCAAGACTTTTAGCTTTTGTGAAATACGCTAAAGTTAGTTTTGAAAGTATTGCTAGATTAAAAAATAGTTATTCCATATTCACGTATTTATCTTTAAAGATTATAAAAGATAGTAGTTATAAACAATCCGAAACATCATTTATTATTTCTATAAATGAATATAAAGCAAAAATGGGTATTAGTAATAAATATAAAATGGTAAGACAATTTAGAGAATTTGTTTTAGACGTAATATCTAAAGAAATTAATAATTCTACAGAATTTAATTTTTCTTATGAATTAATAAAAGAGGGTCGTTCATTTAACAAAATAAGATTTGATTTTGACTACAAAGATAAACCACTAATAACTAATCAGACTGATAATAATGATGAAGGAAACCTTTTTGGTTTTAACATTTCAGACATTAATGAAGAGTCTTATTTTGAGACTATTTTAACATCTTGGGGAATAAGAGCAAAAAAAGTTGTAGAAATAGAGGAATCATATTCAATCAATGCTATAAATGAAGCTATAGAGGTTACTAAGCAAGCTGTTGATATTGGTATTATTAAAACTACTCCAGCAGCTTTTTTTCTAGGAACATTAGAGAATAAAGAGCTTGAATCTCAAGTTGAATTTAAGAGGCAACAACAAATGATAACAACGCAACAAGAAAAAGAAAAACAAAAGCAGCTATTTGCTGAATACGAAGCTATAGAAAAGTTTATTAACGATAATGCTGATGAGCTATCAAATTACCTTAGTATTCGCAGTGGTGGCGGTTTTTTTGAGTTATCTGAGTCAGTTAAAGAAGAACTAGAAAAGCTTTGTTACGTTGATATAAAAAAATATAAAGATTTTAAATCTAATTTTGCTGTTTTGAATCAAGGCTTTTGGGACATGAAACAACGAAAAGAAGTTAGACCTAATATGTATAACTTCCTTGCTTTGATAATAAAATATCAAATAAATAATCTAATTATTATGTAAACAATATAATTCTATTAATTTGTATTGTTCTTAAATCTCAGTTGAAGAATTATTTCATATCTAAATATTTATAATTACTTATTTAGTTATTATATTTATTTAGGTTCAGCGACACGAATAGGATTAATACCATTCATCATTAAATCTAGTACTTTGTTTAATGCTTCAGGAGGATCTTGTCTCTTTACTTTAACGTCAACATGGTATTTAGCTGTTGTATCCGTTTTTCGAGTTTGTTCAGATTTATGAGATATTTTAGCTTTTACGCCCATAGTGAATGGACCATGTTTTATTCCCATTTCTGTTTCAGCATTTAACTCATTACTTGAGTTATCTTCGGCCATTTGTGTAATAGACATATCAAATGTAATGTTACCTTCTTCAATAGCAATAGAAGGATGTGTAATCATTGTCATTAAAGGAACTTTAATAGTTCTATAAACTGTCTTTGCTACACCATATTCTGCTAAAATGTCTGGTAGCTCTGCAGCTGTGACTACAGTGTTATCACTTGCTTTTTTATAAACTATTACATTAGAAGACTCAAACTCTTTTTTTGCTTCTCTAAGCTCTGCTACTGCCTTATCAAATTGCTCCTGAGCTATAGATCTGTTATCATCATCTGCGGAATTAAGCTCTTCTTTAGCAGCATCAAAAATTTTTTGAGCACCTTCTAATTTTAGAGTTGCTTCTTCTTTATTACCTTGTTCAACTAGTAAAAAAATCTCATTTTTATTATTCAAATAACCTTGATCATTCTTTTTATATATAGGTAGTCCTTGTGAATCTAAAAGAGTTTCTTCATATGTAAAATCAACAGCAACAGCTTTACCATCTTTAATACATACTGTTGTTAAAAAATCAATATAACTCTTTGATGCATCAACTTGAGCTGATACCATTGCTTTTAAAGGACCTGCTACTAGCTGATCCATATTTACTGCACCTAGAACGCTACCAATTAAACTTTTATCAACTTCTGGGGTTTTAATAAGTCCATCTAAAGCCATTATTTTCTCCTTATTTTAACTTTAAAGATTAACTGAATATGATCAAAAAGATCATGGAGAAATTATTCACTACAAATATGTCTAAATTACAACTTTAAACACACTAATATGTAACTGTAAATTATTATTCAATATATATTATATTTTGATAATTTGGTCATTTATGCTCTTGAAATTCTTATCTGAAAGTAAAGTTACTTTGATTTTGAGATTATTCAATTGGATTTATTGTATATTTTTAAATTTATATCTTTTGAATATTTGAATCAAACATATAACCAGCTCCTCTTTTGGTTTTTATAATCTGAGGATTCCTAATGTCAAATTCTAGAATCTTTCTTAATCTGCCTATTTGAACATCAATGCTACGATCATATATATCATATTTATCCGGATTAATCTTTTCCATTAACAATTCTCTTGTTAAAATCATTCCTCTATTTTCTATAAAACAAATTAAGATTTTATATAAATGTGTAGTTAAATTAACAATTTCACCTGAATTAATATTTTCTAATATCATTTTATTACAATTTAGAAGCCAATTAGAAAACTTATATAACTTTAAAGGATTTTCAGTTATAGTAACTACTCTCTTAATAATATTCTTAGATTTAAGAAAAACCTCCATATAATTTAAAGGTTTTGTAAAATAATCATCGGCCCCAACCTGAAGAGCGGCTATCTTATCTAGGTCTTTGTTAGTATTGCTTAGAATAATTATAGGTATATTATAATCAGTTCTTATTATTTTTGTTATATCTAATAATGATAGTTGTTCTAGTTGATCTGAATTACTTTCTAAACTACTATCTAATATAATTAGGTTATATTTACTACAAACCTTATCAATCATATGATTAGCAGTTTCTACAAAGTCACACTGATATTCATCTTCTATAAAAAGCATTTTAAGCTCCTCTTCTAGAACAAAATCTCTTAGACCAATAAGAATCTTAAATATTTGTTTCAT